>NZ_JARUBM010000001.1 GCF_029626175.1 Micromonospora sp. WMMD1082
GGAGGACTGTCACTTCTGCTCGCAGTCCGGCCTGTTCACCTCGCCGGTACGGTCGGTCTGGCTGGACATCCCCTCGCTGGTCGAGGCGGCCAGGCAGACCGCCGCCACCGGGGCGACCGAGTTCTGCATCGTGGCCGCGGTACGCGGCCCGGACGCCCGGCTGATGACGCAGCTGCGCGAGGGGGTCGCCGCGATCAAGGCCGAGGTCGACATCCAGGTCGCCGCCTCGCTCGGCATGCTCACCCAGGAGCAGGTCGACGAGCTGGTCGAGATGGGTGTGCACCGCTACAACCACAACCTGGAGACCTGCCGGTCGTACTTCCCGAACGTGGTCACCACGCACTCCTGGGAGGAGCGGTGGGAGACCCTGCGGATGGTCCGCGAATCCGGCATGGAGGTCTGCTGCGGCGGCATCCTCGGCCTCGGTGAGACGGTGGAGCAGCGGGCGGAGTTCGCCGCGCAGCTGGCCGAGCTGGACCCGCACGAGGTCCCGTTGAACTTCCTCAACCCCCGACCCGGCACCCCGCTCGGCGACCGCCCGGTGGTGGAGGGCAAGGACGCGCTGCGGGCCATCGCCGCGTTCCGGCTGGCCATGCCGCGCACCATTCTGCGGTACGCGGGCGGCCGGGAAATCACCCTGGGTGACCTCGGTACCCGTGACGGGCTGCTCGGCGGCATCAACGCCGTGATCGTCGGCAACTACCTGACCACCCTCGGTCGGCCGGCGACCGAGGATCTCAAGCTGCTCGACGAGCTGAAGATGCCGGTCAAGGCGCTCTCGGCGACCCTGTGATGCCGACCGCCGACCGCGAGCAGGCCGGGCCGGCGGTGGGGTCCTGGTGCGACCGGTGTGGGGAGGCCGCGTCGGCGGGGCCGCACGCCGGTTGCGCGGCGGCCCGGGCGTTGGAGCCACCCCGGTACTGCCCGCACTGCCGCCGCCGGATGAAGGTGCAGGTGCTGCCGGTCGGCTGGGCGGCGGTCTGCGTCGCGCACGGCGAACGGCGAGGCTGAGCACGATGCTGCGGGGAGAGGTCGTCACCCTGCGGCCGGCGGCGGCCACCGATGTGGCGAGGCTCGCGGCGATCCGGGCCGAACCGGAGGTACGCCGCTGGTGGCGCGGCGGCGACGACCTGGTCGCCGCCGTCGAGGCGGATCTCGCCGACGAAACCCTGTCGGTGTACGCGATCGAGCACGACGGCCGGGTCGTCGGCGCGATCCAGTCGTACGCCGAGGACGATCCGGACTACCGGCACGCCAGCGTCGACATCTTCCTCGACCCGTCGGTACGCGGCGCCGGGCTGGGCGGGGACGCCATCCGCACCCTGATCCGCCATCTGATCGACGCCCACGGCCACCACCGCTTCACCATCGACCCGGCGGCGGCGAACACCGCCGCGATCCGGGCGTACGCGAAGGTCGGCTTCCGGCCGGTCGGCATCCTGCGCCGCTACGAGCGCGGCGACGACGGCCGTTGGCACGACGGTCTGCTGATGGACCTGCTCGCCGACGACCTGCGCTGAACCGCACCTCGCCGCCGGCTGGCGACCAGACGCGTCAGGAGGCGGTGCAGGTGGCGCCGTTGAGGGTGAAGGTCGACGGTCTGGGGTTGCTGCCGGTGTGCGTACCGTTGAAGCCGATGCCGGCCGACGCGCCCGGCGCCAGGGTGCGGTTGTAGGACAGGTTGGTCGCGGTCACCGCCGTACCGCTCTGCTGGAAGGTGGCTCCCCAGCCCTGGCCGACCCGCTGCCCGGTGCCGGGGAAGGTGAACGCCAACGTCCAGCCGTCGACCGCCGCCGTGCCGGTGTTGGTGATCGTGATGTTCGCGGTGAAGCCGGTACCCCAGTCGTTGGTGCCGTAGGAAACCCGACAGGGCGAGGCCGGCAGCGGCGCGGAGGTGGTCACCGTCACCCGCTCCGAGGGCGGCGAGACGTTGCCCGCGGCGTCGATCGCCACCACGTAGAAGTAGTACGGGATCTGCGGCTCCAGCTCCGTCGCCTCGTACGTCGTGTCGGTGACCGTGTCGAGCAGGACGTCGACCAGGGCCGGCCCACGGTAGACCCGGTACCCGGTCACGCCCACGTTGTCGGTCGACGGGGCCCAGGTGAGCGTCGCCCCGGTCGCAGTGATCGCCGATGCCGTCAGCGAACCGGGCGCGGTCGGCGGGACCGTGTCCCCGGTGTCGGTGAACGGTGTGGTCACGGTCAGTTTCGCCGACCACGGGGAGCGGTTGCCGGCCTGGTCGATGGCCTGCACCTGGATCTCGTAGGTGCGGGTTGGCGAGAGCGTGACCACCAGCGAGTTGGTCGTGGCGAAGGAGTACGAGTACACGTCACCGCCGACCATGTAGACGCTGACCTGGTAGCGGTCGATCCCGCTGCCGGTGTCGGTGGAGGCCGCCCAGGTCAGGCTCGCCGACCGGGAGGTGACCTCGGTCGCCACCGGGGTGCCCGGGGTGCTCGGCGGGGTGGTGTCGCCGGCTGCCGGCGTGGGCTCGGCGCCCCACACCACCGCCCCGCCGGAGTAGAGCGGCACCGTCGGGTTGGGCCCGGTGGTCGCCTGGTACGACGGGTCGTTGCTCGGATCCCAGGTGCCGCCCTCGGGCACCCCGACCTTGAACTGCACCTCCATCCGGTGCGGCGACTGCCCGGCGGGGGCGATGGTGTGCCCGGTGCAGTCGACCTCGACGTACCAGAGGTCGCCGCCGGCCTGCCGGGCGGTGGTGGGTGCCGGGCAGCCCTGCGTGTAGCCGGGGGTCACCTGCACCGGTCCGGTGCCGTCGGGGCGGAAGTAGTAGCGGAACGTCGCGTCGGTCAGCGCGCGGGCCGGGAAGGCCGACTTGTTGTAGATGATCGCCTTGATCGCGGTGGCCCGAGGCTCGTTCTGCATGATCGTGGTCTCCACGGTCAGCTCGTCGATGTCGGGCTGTTCGGGCACCGGGAAGTTGGCCAGCGGAGTGCCGCCGTACTCCTGGGTCAGCCGGGCCAGCGCGGAGGTGAAGCCGGCGTTGTAGTCGGTGGCGACCTCGTTCATGACGTAGTCCGAGCGGCTGTCGGTGTACGCGTCGTTCGGCGCGGACGGGCCGCCGACCAGCGCGCCGTAGAGGGTGTGCCGGGTCTCGGTGGGCACGGTCATGCTGTCCCACCATGAGCCGTGCGCGGTGCGGTGATGCGGATTCCTCGGCGGGTTCGCGCCGAAGCCGATGACGTAGCTGGAGTTGCGCGGGTTGTCGCCGAGCGCATAGTTGATCTGCCGGACGGCGAAGTCGTGGTAGCGGGCCTTGCGGGTCGCGTCGGTGATGTTGTCGCTGTAGACCAGCGCGGCGAACGCGGTGTTGGCGGCGTAGCGCAGGGCGCCCCACGAGTCGAGCACGGCCATCCCGCCGGGCGAGTACCGGACCCGTTCCCCGTCGACGCCGACCGTCCAGAAGTCGAGCCACCGGTTGGCGTCGTCGACGTACTTCTGCTTGCCGGTCAGGTTCGCCAGCAGCACGTACGCCCCGAACTGCTTGTTGTCCCAGGCGACCGTCCACTTGTAGGAACGGGTGGAGGTCTGCGGTTCGGTGCCGAGTTGGTCGTACTCGCTCTCCGCCTTGGCCAGGTACGCCGCCTCGCCGGTGGCCCGGTACAGCCAGATCGCGCCCCACACCAGCTCGTCCTGCCACCCGCTCCAGGAGCGGTAGAAGTTCGTCGCGTCGGTGATGCACTCGTGATAGCTCCTGCGTACCGTGTCGGCGAACGTGTAGAGCTGCCGCGCGTGGGTCAGCAGCCTGTCGGCGTACGCGGCGTCGGTGGGCCGGAAGACCATGGACGACGCGGCCAACGCCGCCGCCGTCTCCCCCGCCAGGTCCGCGCCGCCACAGCTCGCATCGATCTTGTACGCGGGCCGCGCCATCGGCATCACCTCGGCCGGCCCCCACCACTTGTGGTCGTCGCCCCGACCCACCTGTCCATAGAGGACGTTCGGTGACGGGTGCGCCTTGACGAAGTAGTCGTTGACGAAACGCAGATTGTTCAGCAGGTGGGTCAGCTGACCGGAGGCGGCGTACCCGGACCGGTACTCCACCGCACCCCAGGCGAGCATGGTGGCGCTGAAGGCCATCGGAAAGCCGAACTTGACGTGGTCGCCGGCGTCGTACCAGCCACCGGTGAGGTCGACCCCCACGTCGGCGCCGTCGCGCAGTGCGGAGTCGCCGCGCCACGACACCCGATTCCACTCCGGTAGCGTCCCGGACTGCTGCGCCTCGTAGAACAGCAGCGACTTCTGCAACGCCTCCGCGTAGTTGAACGCCGGCGCGACAGCGGGCTGGGCCCCGTCGGATCCGCCCCCGCCGACCGGCCCGGCGGCGGCGCCGGTCGCGGGTACGCCGAGCGCGAGCGCGAGCCCGGCGGCCAGCGCCGTGACGACGGCCAGCAGTCGGCGCGGCCAGGGCTGGTCGGGGCGGCGAGGCCAGGGCTGATCGGCCCGGCGAGGCTGGTCCGCCCGGCGAGGCTGGTCGGCGCGGCGAGGCTGGTCGGCGCGGCGGAGCCGGGGCCACGGTTGGTCGGCACGACGCGGCCAGGGCTGGTCCGGGCGATGGTTCGGTCGGTGCCGGTTGGCGCGGGCGCGGCGCGGCCGTGGGTGGTGATGCATGCGACTGCTCCTGTCGATGCGTGGCGGGCAGCATCGACCAGACGCGTGGGCGCGTCGGAGTGGACGGCTGCCGACGGAGGTGGCGGTGCGAGGTGGCTTCAACAGGAGCGGGAGCGCTCCCATGGATACCCAGCAATGTAATGCCCGAGTCACCGCTTGTGAAGAGCCACGCCACCGGCCCCCGGCACACCAGGCCGCACACGCCGGAACGTACGCCACACAGGGGCACGCGTCCCGCCGCACGAGCAAATCTTGGACAGTTGCCGTTCCGCGCTAACGGCACGCCCGGTTGGGCTTGCTGATCGTTTGCCGCCGAGTGACTCGACGCGCCGCTGTGCGAGTCACTCAACCGCAAACGATCGTCCACGGACCAGTCCCCGGCCAAGCGATGGGCAGGGCTCCCGCACCGGGGGCCCTGCCCACCTCACCGTCCTCCGCACCGGAGGACGGTCGTCTGATCCGCCGACCAACCCGCCCTCAGCCGCTGGTCTCGGCCGGTGCCGGCACCTGGGCGGCCAGGGGCATGGTCATGGTCAGCAGGGCACCGTCCCGCTCGATCGTGGTCGGCCGGGACAGTCGGCGCAGCGTACGCAGCATCGGTGCGTTGTCCGCCTGGACGTGCAGCACCAGCGCCGCGTAACCGGCCGACTCGGCCTGCCGGGTGAGCCGGCGCAGCAGCGTCGAGCCCAGCCCGCGCCGCTGCCAGTCGTCGCGCACCAGCAGCGCCAGCTCGGCCTCGTCGCCCTCGGCGAGCAGGTTGGCCATCGCGACGACCGACTCCGCCGCCCCGCCGGAGCCGGTCGTCGCGGCGATCAGGGTCAGCCCACGGACCGGCTCCAGCAGCCGGCGCAGGCGGGCCGGGGAGGGTTGGCCCGCACCTCCCAGGTAACGACGCTGCCGGCTGGCCGCCGAACAGGCCTGGTGCAGCTCGACCACCGACGTCAGGTCGTCCGCGACGGCGGGGCGTACGATCAGCTCGGCACCGTCCGGCAGAACCACGGTGACCTGCTCGGTGCTGCGACGGGCCGCCGTGGCACCCAGCTCCAGCAGCGCCTGCGCCCGGGCGTACTCCGCCGGGGTGAAGCTCGGCGCGACCCGGCGCAGCAGATACGACCCGCCGTTGGGATCGGCCAGCGACATGGTCAGATCGTCGATCCCCGGGCGGGCGGCGGCGGGTGCGGGCCGCCAGGTCACCTCGTCGGCGCCGAGCAGGGCCCGGAGCACCTCGCCGGTCGCGTCCGGGTCGTGCACCAGCCGGGTGGCCAGCCCGAGCACCCGGGTGGGCTGGTCGGCCAAACCACGCGCCTCACTGCGTGCCACCCAACAGTCCCGACCCCGCCCCCGCTCGACGGCGGCGAGGAGATCCGCCTCGTCGAGAGTGTCCGGCGCGTCGACGAGGAAGTCGTCGACGGCACCGCGCTCGGTGGTGTGCACCTGCACGGTGAGGATGTTGACTCCGCGCAACGCGAGGCTCGCCGTGAGCACCGACAGGTAGCCCGGCCGGTCGTCCACGGTGGCTCGGATCCGCCACAGCGTCATCGTTGCCTCCCTTCCCGTGCCACCCTCGCCTGCCGCTGTTGCCAGCCGGTTGCCCCACCATGTCCAGCCGTGACCAGCCGTGCGGTCTGCGTCACAGCTGGGGCCCGGTCACGGGTTCGCGCTGACCGGTGGGGTGCCGACCAGGTCCAGCCGGTCACCGAGGATCACCGCGCTGGCCCGGACCAGCTGAGCGAGCCGATCCACCTCGGTGGAGTGGAACGCGGCGGGCGCCAGGGTCTCGCTGTGCTCGCGGCAGACCACCAGGACCAGCCCGGCCCGACCGAACGGCGCGACCGCGAAGTGGCCGCCGTCGGGCATGGTCATCGACCGGGCGCGCAGCGGGGTCACCTCCGGCAACTGCGGCGGTACGGGCGTACGCCAGCTGGCGTGCCCCACCGTCGCGCCGCCGCCTCCGCTGCGGGAGGCCCAGTCGACGGGCACCATGGCGGCCACCGCCCACTCGGCGGCGAGCAGCCCCGGCACCGCGTCGACCAGGGTGGCCAGCCCGTCGACCGGGTTGCCGGCGACCTGTGCCAGCAGCTCGGCGTCCTGGCCGGTGGTGGTGGGCGCGCCGATCGCCCGCCACACGCCGTCCACCCGCACTCCGGGGATCGCCGCCAGGCCCGCCAACAGCCGCTCCACCCGGGCGGCGCCCGGCCAGACCACGGTGAAGTCGTCGACCGCCCGGCCGCCGAGGCGTTCCAGCACGACCACCTGGACGATGTCCGCGCCCGACACCCCGAGGGTGCGCGCCACCTGGCCGAGCGTGCCCGGGCGGTCCGGCAGGGTGACCCGCACGCGCAACAACATCTCTAACCCCTCCGCTCGGCGGGCCGGCACGGTGGCCGACAGGCTGATCCCCAGCCTGTCAGATGACCATTTCGTCCCTGTTGCGGTGGCATGACCCGAGGGTCAAACCTGACCTTGACACCCCGCCCGAGCTGCTGAGATCGCGACATGCGGGCAGATAGCGCCGCTGGTCGGGCCGACAGCCCGAGGCGCCGCAAGCCGTGACCGGCCCGGCGGCCGAGGGGTCAGGCGGAGGCGCGCTCGACGAACTGGGTGTCCAGGACGATGTGTGGCGCGGGGATCTCGTCGCCCCGGATCCGGGCGACCAGCAGCCGCGCCATCTGCCGCCCCATCTCCTCGGTGGGCTGGAACACCGACGACAACGGCGGGTCGGCCTGCCGGGCGATCGGCGCGTCCTCGAAGCCGACCACGGCCACGTCCTCCGGCACCCGGCGCCCCGCCTCGCGCAGCGTCCGCAACGCGCCGAAGGCCATCAGGTCGGCGGCGACGAAGACCGCGTCCAGGTCGGGACAGCGGTCCAGCAACTGCCGCATGGCCGTCGCCCCGCTCTCCTCGCTGAAGTCGCCGTACGCGATCAGATCGGGGTTGACGCCGAACCCGGCGGTGCGTACCGCATCCCGGTACCCGGACAACCGGGCCAGGCCGGCGCCCATGTCCTGCGACCCGGCGATGGTGGCGATGCGCCGCCGCCCCCGTCCGGCGAGGTACTCCACGGCCTGCCGCGCCCCACCGGCGTTGTCGATGTCGACGAACGAGGCGGGCTGCGCGTCGGGGTGCAGCATCCGCGCGGGACGGCCACCGAGCACGGTGGGCAGGCCGCGCTCCTCCAGCAGGGTGGGCAGCGGATCGGCATCGTGCAACGACAGCAGCAGCACCCCGTCGACGTGCTGGTTGGTCAGGTGGTGCTCGACCCGTTCCCGCTCCAGCGGCGACTGCGCCATGGCCAGCCAGAGCTGCAACGGCGTCTCCAGCAGGGCGGAGCTGATCCCCCGGACGATGCCGGCGAAGAACGGCTCGGCGAAGATCCGCTCGCCGGACTCGCTGACCACCAGGGCCACCGAGTCGGTCCGCTGGGTGACCAGTGCCCGGGCGGCGCGGTTCGGCACGTACCCCAGCTCGGCGATGGCCTGCTGGACGGCGGCCCGGGCCTCCGGACTCACCTGGGGGGAGCCGTTGACCACGCGGGAGACCGTGCCGCGGCCGACACCGGCGCGGGCGGCGACCGCGTCGAGGGTCGGGCGCCCGAGCGACCGGGTGCGCTGCGTTGTCATCGTCTGCTCCTCCGACGTCAGGCGGCCCCGGCACCTGCTTCAGCGTCGGTGCCGGGCCGCCCGTTACTGGCTGGCCGTCGCCCTATTGTGCGGCCAGACCGTTGCGTCGGATCACCTCCGCGTACCACCTGGCGCTGGACTTGGGGATACGGGTCTGGCTGTCGTAGTCGATGTAGATCATGCCGAACCGCTTGGTGTAACCCCAGGCCCACTCGAAATTATCCATCAGCGACCAGGCGAAGTATCCCCGCAGGGGGACGCCCGCGCTGATCGCCTCGTGCGAGGCGCGCAGGTGGGCCTCGAAGTAGGCCAGCCGGTCGGCGTCGTCGACCTGACCGTCGACCACCACGTCGACGAAGGCCGACCCGTTCTCCGTCACGTACAGCGGCAGGTCCGTGTACTCCTCGTGCACCCGGCGCAGCGTCTCCAGCAGACCCGGGGAGTCGATCTCCCAGCCCATGTCGGTGACCGGCACCCCCCGGGTGACGAATCGGACGTCCTCGCTACCCGGCCAGCTGGACGACGCCCGCCAGTAGGGTTCCGGCTTCTCCCCGGGCACCGGTGCGGCCACCACGTGCCGGCTGTAGTAGTTGACCCCGACCAGGTCCAGCGGCGTGGCGATGGTGGCCAGATCCCCGTCGTGGACGTGCTCGAAGTCGGTCACCTTGGCCAGGTCGGCGACCAGGTCGGCGGGGTAGCTTCCGCGCAGCAGCGGGTCGAGGAAGAACCGGTTGGCCAGCCCGTCGATGCGTCGCGCGGCGTCCACGTCACCCGGCGCGTCGGTGGCCGGGGTCACCGGGTACAGGTTGACGGTCACCCCGAGCTGCGGGCCGGGCCGGGCCGCGCGCAGCGCCTGCACGGCGAGCCCGTGCCCGAGCATCAGGTGGTGCCCGGCGCGGACCGCGTCCGCCCCGGCGCGGCGGCCGGGGGCGTGCACCCCGGAGCCGTAGCCAAGGAAGGCGGAGCACCAGGGCTCGTTGAGCGTGGTCCAGTACTTCACCCGGTCGCCCAGCGCGTCCGCCACCAGCTGGCTGTAGTCGGCGAACCGGTAAGCGGTGTCCCGAGCCGGCCAGCCACCGGCGTCCTCCAGCTCCTGGGGCAGGTCCCAGTGGTAGAGGGTGAGCCAGGGCTCGATCCCGTTGGCCAGCAGCTCGTCGACCAGCCGCCGGTAGAAGTCGAGCCCCTCGGCGTTCGCCGGGCCCGACCCGCCCGGCTGCACCCGGGGCCAGGAAACCGAGAAACGGTACGACTTCAACCCCAGCTCGGCCATCAGGCGAACGTCCTCGCCGAGCCGGTGGTAGTGGTCGCAGGCGACGTCGCCGGTGTGCCCGGCGACCGTCCGGCCCTCGGTGTGGCTGAAGGTGTCCCAGATCGACGGGGTCCGGCCGCCCTCGGCCGCCGCGCCCTCGATCTGGTACGCGGCGGTCGCCGCACCCCAGAGAAAGCCGGGTGGGAAGGTCAGCGGCGCGTCTTCGTCCAGGACGCCGACGGCGGGCGGGGTGGCGGGGTTACTCACGACTTGACTGCACCTTCCATGATCCCGCCGATGATCTGGCGGCCGAACAGAATGAAGACCAGGACCAGTGGCAGGGTGCCGACCGCCGTGGCGGCGAAGACCTGGGAGTAGTCGGTGTAGTAGGCGTACGACAGGAAGGAGAGCGAGACCTGCAGGGTCGGGTTCTCCGGGGTGAGGATCGCGTACGGCCAGAGGAACGAGTTCCAGTTCTCCATGAAGGTCAACAGACCCAGCACGCCGGCGGCCGGACGCAACGCGGGCAGCACGATGTTCCAGTAGATCCGGAAGGTGCTGGCGCCGTCGACCCGGCCGGCCTCGATCAGTTCGTCGGAGATCGCCTGGCTGGCGTACTGCCGCATCATGAACACGCCGAAGCCGGTGACCAGGAACGGCACGGTGACCGCGTAGAGGGTGCCATGCCAGTCGAGCTCCTGCATCATGCCCCAGAGCGGGATGAGGCCCATCTGGGTCGGGATCATCATGGTGACGATGATCGCCAGCAGCAGGATGTTGCGGCCCCGGAATCGCAGCTTCGCGAAGGCGAAGCCGGCCAGCGAGCCGGTGAGCACCACCGACACGGTGACCACCGAGGAGACGATGATCGAGTTCGTCAGGCCGGTGAGGAAGTTGGCCGCGTCGTTGTCGAGCACCCGCCCGAAGTTGTCGCCGAAGGCACTTCCGGGGGTGAACGGCGGCGGCACGTCGTTGATGGCGTCCAGGGTGCGGCTGCCGATCACCAGCATGTAGTAGAAGGGGTAGATCGACAACAGGGCCGCCAGGACGAGGGCCATGTAGGTCAATGGACTGGTGCGCCACAGGCGCTGGGAAGCCGAGAACACAGACCTCTCCTCACTTGGCCGCGCGGCGGACGAGAACGAAGTTGAGCAGCGACATCAAGACGATGATCATGAAGATCGCCCAGGCCACCGCGGCCCCGTAGCCTGCGGTGCTCAGGTTGTCGATGCCCTTCTCGTACATGTACATGGCCAGGGTCTGGAACTCCCGCTGATTGCCACCGAGGATGCGCCCGTTGGCGAAGAGCAGCGGCTCGGTGAAGAGCTGCATGCCGCCGATCGTGGAGAGGATGACCACGAAGATGAAGGTGGGCTTGAGCATCGGCAGGGTGATCCGCCAGAACTGCCGCCACTGACTGGCGCCGTCGATCGCGGCCGCCTCGTACAGGTCCTTCGGGATGGCCTGCATGCCGGCGAGCAGGATCAGGGTGTTGTAGCCGGTCCACCGCCAGTTGACCATGGTGGCGATCGCCGTCCAGGAACTCCACCGCTGCGCCCGCCAGTCGATCTGGTCCACCCCGACGAAGCTGAGCAGCCAGTTGAACAGGCCGAACTCGCGCTGGAACAGCATGCCGAAGACGATCGCCACCGCAGCCACCGAGACCACGTTCGGGACGAAGATGGCCATCCGGAAGAAGGTCTTGGCGCGCAGCAGCGTGCGGTTGAGCAGGTTCGCCAGGAAGAGCGCCAGCAGCAGCTGCGGGATGGTCGACAGGGCGAAGATGCCGAAGGTGTTGACCAGCGCGTTCCAGAAGTACTCGTCGGAGACCAGCTGGGTGTAGTTGTCGAATCCGATGAACGAGTGATCGCCGATCATGTCCCAGTCGTGCAGCGACATCCAGGCGGTGCGCAGCATCGGGTACAGCCCGAACACGCCGAAGATCAGGAAGAACGGCGCGATGTAGAGGTACGGCGAGTACTTGAGATCCAGGCGGTTGAGCAGGTACCCGCGACGACGCCGGGGCGCAGCATCGGGTGGTGGTGGTGCTGGCGACGGCGGCGCCGTCGTGGCCGACAGACTCATGCTGTTTTCCTTTTCCGGCGAGGCCGGGGGCCCTCGCGCAGGGGCAACCCAGAAGGGGACCGACCGGTGGCGTCCGGGTAGTCCCCGAACGCCACCGGTTGGGAATCACTCAGAAGGCGCCCTGAACACCGGCGTCCTTCACGAACTGCTCCCAGGCCTTGTCCTTGCTGGCCTGCCCGTTCTCGAACGACCGCAGGGCCGGCTCGAGCGCGTTCTCCTTCACCGCCTGGTGCTTCGGGCCCAGGTGCACCGGCTCGATCTTGCTGACGCTCTCGCCGAAGATCTTGCCGGTCGGCGCGTTGCTGAAGTACTCGTTGGTGTAGCTGAGGAACGCCTCGTTCTGCAGCGCCTCCAGGCTGGTGGGCAGCGGGCCCTTGAGCTTGAAGGCCTCCACCTGGCTGGTGGCGTTGGTCAGGAACTCGGCGAGCTTCGCCGCCTCCTTCTGGTGCGCGCTCTGCTCCGGCACGGCCAGCCAGGAGCCGCCCCAGTTGCCGCCGCCACCCGGCACGGCCGCCACGTCCCACTTGCCCTTGTTGGCCTCACCGGAGTTGTCCGCCACGATGCCGAGCATCCAGGACGGGCAGAAGGTCGCCGCGAAGGTGCCCTGCTTGAAACCGCCCGACCACTCGGGCGACCAGGTCGCCGTCTTGGCGGAGATGTCCGCCATCGAGGTCGCGGTCTCCCAGGCCGCCTTCACCGCGGGGCTGCTGTCCGCGATGATGTTGTTCTCCTTGTCGTAGAACAGGTCGCTGCCCTGCTGAAAGAGCACGCCGTTGGAGACGGCGGTGATCGAGTCGATGAAGTTCTTGCCGGTGGCCTGCTTGTACTTCTGGCCGGCCGCGTGGAAGCCGCTCCACTCCGGCCAGAGCGCCGACACCTCGTCCCGCTCGGTGGGCAGGCCGGCCGCCCCGAACAGGTCCTTGCGGTAGCAGACGGCGAGGCTGCCGACGTCGGTCGGCAGACCGATCAGCCGCCCGTCCGGCGCCTTGCCCAGCTCCCACTTCCAGGGGAGATACTCGGTGGAGTGGTCGTCGACCAGCGGAGTCAGGTCCACCCAGTTGCGCGGGTTGGCCTTGAACTCGTTGAGGATGCCCTCCTCCAGGGCGGTCACATCGGCCGCGCCCTTGCCGGTGGCCAGGTAGCGGACCAGCTTGGGCCGGTAGTCGCCGAGCTGGGCGGTCTTGCGCAGCTCGACCTTGATGCCGGTCTGCTGCTCGTACTGCTTGACGAGCTCGTCGTAGCCGAACTCGCCGAAGGTGTCGACGACGAGCTTGGCGGGCTTGCCGTCCGCGGTCGTCGTGTCGTCGTCGTTGCCGCAGGCCGCGAGAACACCGCTGGCGGTGACCGCGGCCAGGGCGATCGCCGCCATGCGGGTACGCCGCGTGGTGAGGCTCATCCTGACCCCTCTTTCGGTGGTGAGGCTTCGTTTACGTGTGGTGGGGGGTGCCGCAGCGCCTGCCGGCGTCGACTCGGACAGCCGGCGTCGGCGCCCCGGATGGCGGGAACTGTGATCCACGCCTCTTGGGAACGCTCCCATGAGATTGCCGGGAGGTGTCAGGAGTGTCAATAGTCCGATGGGAGCGATCCCAGATCGTTACCGCGAAAA